>NZ_AP046528.1:0-26833 GCF_057808345.1 Aquabacterium sp. TM01 | reverse complement strand
GTGCTGGCCTTGATGGGTTGATCGCCGACGTAGATGTGCGCCCCTCCACCGGCCTTCACGTAGCGCATACCGCGCTCGGCAAGGCCTTGGTGCAGCTCGGCCCAGCTCGCTGCCGCCCGGATCAGTTCTCCCGCCTCTTCGATCCCGATCCGCGCTGCGCTCTTCTGGCCCGTGCGGTTTTCCATGTCGACTGCACGGCTTGGCACGCTGGGCGCGCTGTCCAGCTTCCCGACACGGGCCACGGTGCCATCCTCCAACACGACATAGCGCCCGTTTGGCTCACGCTGCCACCCTTGCCGATGCTCAACGATTGCTACCGTTCGATGTGCTGCCTCGATGTCCCAGCCGTTCGCAGGTTTGACCACCTTGCAGGTGTCCGGGTGAACCTTGTTGAGCGCGATGTGCAGGTGGATGTTGTCGGTGTCCTGATGCAGCGCCGCAATGACTTGGTGCTTCTCAAGCCCCAGTTGCTCAAGGAACACGTCGAGCAGTTCCTCCACCTGCTCAGGTGTCGGCTGCTCACCTTCATGCCAACTCGCGACCCAGTGCTGGATCGGGTGCTTCGACTTCTTGCACTCCATCGCCAGCGCAACCATCTCGGCTTGCTGGCCTTTGAAGGTGCTCGTGTTGAAGCCGCGCGTCGTCAGGTACAGCAGCTTTTCCGGCTGCTCACCGTTGCCGCCAAGGATCACGCCATCGTCGTCGATGTGATACCCGAGCCGGGTCAGGCGAGCCGCGTCATCCGGCACCGCGACGTATTCCGTCAGGTCGCTGATGTTGGTCGCCTTGGACTTGCGCGCGGCCTTGTCCTGATCGACCGGGATTTTCTTGAGGATCATCGGTCGGCCCCTTGGTTGGCCAACTGGTCGATGTACGCATAGACCTGCCGGAGTGCCCGCGCCGTTTCAGCGGCGTAGATGCCGCCCGACTGGTTGTGAATGTGCTTGAGCAGGCCACCAATGCGATTGAGGTGGCGGATCATTTTCTCGTCGCTGCGGGCAACGATCTTGCGACCGAAGTAGCGCCTGCGCACCAGCTCGCTCACGCTCAGACCCGCGTCGTCAGCATCGTCCTTGAGCTGCACCTTTTCGCCAGCCGTGACGCGCACACCGATCCGCTCGGTGAGCGCTTCTTCTCCTTTGATCTCGAAAGGCATGGCACTGGCTCCTTCAACTGGCCCCGTGGGCGGCGGGGTGTGTCTGTTTGTCTACATCGTTGTCACCGGCCCCCGGCAGGGCAGGAGGGATGAGCCACGGATCGAGACGCGCAAGCGTCGAGGACACGGCGTCCGATGGCGGGCACATGGCGCGGAGCGCTATGTGTTCGACATCGGCCATCCTGTTACGTGCTTTGAACACGGTGCGAATCTCGATGGGGGCAAACCTCTGTTCCGCTTGGAAGCAAAAAGGCTGCTGTTAGCGATGCACATAGTATGGTTTTTTCTGTATGCGTTTGCAAGGCCTAAGCGCTTCCCATAATTTCTATTATGGGAAGAAGTCCAAACCCGACAAGGCTTTACAGCTTGCGAAGCACAAAAAAGGACGCCAAAATAAAAGCGTATTTTTTGACGAAGGAGCAGGCATGGGCATCACGATTGAAAAGGTGGAAGCCATCGCCGCAAAGCTGCGGGCGATGCCACCAATCGAAAACAAGAAGCGGGAGGTGAGCAAGCAAGAGAGCATCAAACTGCTAACCGGCGAGATCACCGCACTGCGAGAGCGTGGCTACACGCTGGAACAGATCGCCGCCCTGCTGACCGAGGACGAATTGCAGATTGGCGCACCCACGTTGAAAAGCTACTTGCAGCGTGCCGCATCCACCGGCAGGCACGGAAGCAAGCAGCGCTCGACGAAGCGCAAGGCCGCATCTACTGCCACCAGCCCGAGCAGCACACCGGCAGCGCAAGCAGCGACCAGCACGGCGCAAGGTCAGCCACCCGCGCTGACCATCGGTGAGCGCGCCGCCGCATCCATTTCGGAAACACCGGGAAGCAAGACCAGCGCAACAGCCGCAATCACGCGACCTGATCGCGAACGCATTTAAGGAGGCTGAACATGAACAAGATTTATCTGTGCGGAGGGAACAAGGGCGGCACCGGCAAAAGCATGCTGGCGACCGCCCTGATCGACGCCTTTTTGCAGCGTGGGGTAGAGCCGCTTTTGATCGAAACGGATGACGCCAACCCTGATGTTTTTAAGGCGCACGGGGAGCGCATCCAGTGCGCAGCCCTGAGCCTCGACGAAGCAGATGGGTGGATCGAGTTGATTAACTCGCTCGACAAGGCCCGTGGCGTGCCGGTCATCATGAATACGGCAGCGCGGAATAGCACAGGGGTGGCACGGTATGGGCAGACCCTGAAAAGCACCTTGGGTGAACTGGGCCGGACGATGGTCACGCTGTGGGTCATCAACCGCCAAAGAGACAGCCTCGAACTGCTCGCGGACTACCTTGATTCGATGCCCGTGGGAGCAGACCATCAAGTGCATGTGGTGCGTAACGGCTACTTCGGCAGCGCTGAAAAGTTCCAGCTCTACAACGGCAGTCAGCTCAAGCAGCGCATCGAAGAAGGTGGCGGCCTCACGCTGGACTTTCCCGATCTCGCAGACCGAGTGGCGGATCAGATGGCAACCCAGCGCCTGACCATTCAGGGAGCACTCAGAGAGATGCCTTTGGGGCACCGCGCCGAACTCATCCGGTGGCGCGATGAAGCATTCAAGGTGCTTGGGCAGGTGATGACATGACGTTGGCGGTTGCTGCCGCGTTTGAGGCGGCCTTCCACCGTCAGCCGACAGCCGAAGAGGTTGGACGGCTTGAGCGAGTCATGGATGTTCTCGACGTGCGCGAGAACGACGCGATCATGACGTTGATGGTCGTGCTTGAGTTCTATCTCTCGTTGTACGGCAGCGTGCCGGGACGCATCGAGGCAGCGGCCAAGGCAGCAGTCGGTGAGACAAAAGAGACGACCGAGAAGATCGCCGCGACAGCAGCACAACTGGCACACGGCGACCTAGTGGAGCAGCTCGGCAAGGCGGTCAACCAAGTGGCCTCCGATGCCGCGAGGAAGCAGCAGTGGAAGGCCTTGGGAGCAGGGATTGCAGCAGCCACGATCAGCCTACTGGTAACTGGCTGGGTGTGCTTCGACGCCGGGAAGGAGGCGGGCTACGGCGCTGCCATCAAGGTAGCGCGCAATGAGACAGCCGCTGCCGCTTGGGCGAACACACCAGAGGGGCAATTGGCATACAGGCTCGCACTCGCAGGGAGCTTGCAGCAAGTGGCAAGGTGCAGCGCACCCGGTTGGAAGATTCGGAACGGGGCGTGCCTGCCCCAAGTGGATGCAGAGGGGACTCTGCACGGATGGGTGATGCCTTGATTCGGCGAATGGCGAGGGAGCACTGCGGGAGCAGCCCTCCCTCGCCAACCAACAAGCTACTTGCCGAGTCGTGCCCAGTCGCAGACCGTCACGGGCACTTGCAGGTAGCCATGCTGATGCAACCACAGCAACCCCAAGATCGCCGCGACCTGCACCGGGAAAAACCACGGCTGGCGAGCAATGGAACTCAAGCGCGCACCAAGCGCCTTGATCTCAGTTTGCATTTCCGACTCCTTCCAAAAACGACGATTTATTGGGCACAACCGAAACGCCACAACAATGTGCCAAACACTGTGCGAACAGTGTGTGAACCATTGTGTGTCGCGCAAAGAGCATAGGTTTTTTGCCGTTACTGCGTACAGTTGCCTATGTATGCATTTTATCCTAAACTATCGGCAATGACAAAGCGCTGAAACGGGTTCAAACATGACCATGCCCTTCTCTCCTGGCCCCAACGATGTATCAGTCCAGATGCTCAAAAAGGTGTTCGGGCCAATCGTTGATGTACTGGTGAGCGGGGCCGACCCCAATACCGTGAGCAGTGCGTCTAGCCTGTTGGGCACTCTTTTCGTGACCTTCAACAGCGGTCTGATGATTGTTGGCTCAATCATCGTTGCCTACGTCGCGGCGATGGGCGCGGTCAACACCGCCAACGACGGCGAGGCGATGGGCAAGGCGTGGAGCACGGTCTGGACACCCGTGCGGATCGTCGCGGGCGCTGGTGTGCTCCTGCCCTCCGCGAGCGGTTACTCATTCATCCAGATGCTCGTGCTCATGATTTCGCTGTGGAGCATTGGCTTCGGGAGCACGATCTACAAGGCAGGCATGGCCCTGTCGTTTTTGAAGCCGGACGGCATCGTCGCCACGTCAACCTCGACTCCCGGCTCAAGCTACGGCCTTCGTGAGTTCGCCAAGGCTTACCTACCCGTCGCCTACTGCGCGCGAGCCGCCAACACGATCTACGCCGACCCAGCGGGGAACCCGAGCGTGATGGCGAACAACGCGCAAGCCGACCGCATCACAACCGTGGACGGTCGCACTGACTACACCTTCTTCATCAAAGACCGGAATGCCGCCACAAACCTCGCCGGTGGGGAGCCATTCTGTGGCACGGTCAAGATCAGTACATATACCCCCGCTGGATCAGCGGAAGCCACCGGGACATCGGTCGCAATCTCGACTCTGCACAGCGGCATCAGTTCGGCCAAGGCAGCGGCAGCGGTCGCCTTGATGACCGACATCGACAACTGGGTTGCCACGATGCCCAGCGACTGGACGCAACCGGGCTGGAACAACGTCAACTCGGCTCAGTTCAATTCGATCGTCAAGACTCGCGAGGACGCACTGGTAGCCCAGATAACCGCACAGGCGAGCGGTAGCGAAGCCTCGATCAACAACGGGGTGGACGCCTTCGTCACCGCAATGACCGACGAAGGCTGGGCATCCGCTGGCGGCTGGTATCAGCGTGTCGGAGCGATCCGCAAGGAGATCAACGGCCTGATGAAAGAACCTGCTGGCTCAGCCACTGAACCGTCGTTGAGTAGCTTGCCAGAGGATGCCAGAGCACAGGTGTTGATGGGTAGTGTGACCACACTCGCCGAAACGATCATCAAGAAGGCCGAAGAGCCGGGCAAAGGCTACGACGTAACGAGTGCCCCTGCGGCCGACTTCGGCAGCGCGTTCCCCAAGTCTGGGACATCAGACATCAACGTCTCGGCCATGAAGGATGACATCGGCAGCAAGTTCGGTTCACTGGTCAACACGACGATGAAGGGTGCCACCGACATCATGATCGGCTCAGGCAGTGGCGTTGATGCCGTCTCCCGGATCAAGTTGACGGGCGACTACCTCGTCTTGGCTCTCACATCCGTCGAGCTTGCCAAAGTGACACTCCAAACGAGCGTTACTGCTTTGCGTGTGGTTGTCGGCGCAGCCGGTGGTTTGCAGGTACTTGGCAACAAGGCCGACTTCCGAGGCGTCACCGATCCGCTGTGGGACTGGGTGTTGGCCGTACCGATTGAGATGCTCAAAGAGCTTGGTTCCTATCTCAAGCCACTTGCCTTCTATTTCTCGGTCTTGCTGCCCTCGCTGCCCTACACGATCTTCATGGTGACGGTGGTGGGTTGGCTGCTGTCCGTACTCCTAACGACGATTGCCGCTCCTATGTGGGCCATCATGCACATGCGCCCGAGTCAGACCTTTGTCGGCTCGGAAGCACAAGGCTACCTGCTATTGATGGCCCTGTTTGCTCGACCTGCCTTGGCTGTGATCGGCCTGTTCGCTGCCATGCTGGTGGCTGATCCAGTTGTCGATTTCATCACCCAAGCCTTCTTCTCGATGCGGGGCGCTGTCGTCACCTCGACAGGCATGTTCCCCGGAGCACTGGTGGACTTCATCACGTTCGCGTGGTGGATGGTCGCTTTCGGCATCGTGTTGTTGCCGGTGCTGTACATGATCTTTGGCCTTCCGAACGCGCTGCCTGATCGCGTCTTGGCATGGCTCAACGTCGGCGTACAAGACCTCGGTGCAACACACGCCGCCTCGAACATCCGTGGTGGCGTAGCGATGGCGGCAATGCAGCAAGCTGCATCGAAAACCCAACCCCGCCGATTGCCCGATGAAGGAGGAAGCGGTGGCTCGCCAAGAGGGCCGATTGGCGGCGGCGGTCCGGGTCGTGGTGACGGTAGTCTGCGCAGCTTGCCCGGCAACACGCCCATCAACGCAGGGCATCAAGGCGTGGCTCCCGCCACTTCTGACAGCCTAGACCCCGGCACTGGGCCGACAAGTCAGCGAGGGATTGGTGGTGGACAGGGTGTCGCCTCGCCCACAAGCTCGACCAACAACCCAGCAGCACCCCTTTCCGCTGGCACGAACAACCCGCCATCGTCGCAAGTCGATTTTTCCGAGCGCTCGGGTAGCCAGCGCTTGAGCGATGCAGTCGGCGTCGCCCTCGGCACTGCCGCAGTGAGCGCCGCTCGAACCATCAAGGAATCCGGCTCTCGTGTGTTGGCTGGCGATGTACGCGGTGGGGTTGCTGCTCTGGGCAGCGGTATCGCTGACGCTGCGTCTGCGACAGCCACCGAAGGGGCCGCCGCCTATCGCGAAGGTGCAGAAGCACGGATTGCTGCGGCAGTCGCGAGCAAGCAAGGGTCTGCCCCGGCAGGTACAGATGTCTCAGGCGACGCACCACTTGAACAAGCCACAGATGCCCCGGTGGGGAGTGATTCCGTGGTGAGCGCTGGTGCAGAAGCACCGCAAGCAACTTCTCAGGAGGACAAAGCATGAGCGACAACTTTTGGGCCACACAAGACGCCGCTATCGCGATGGGTCACGCAGGCAAGGCGGTAGGTCGTCGCCAAGGCCAAGAAGAAGGCTATCAAGACGGCTTGGCAGATGGCTTTGCGCGCGGTCGCAAGTACGGTCAAGACGAGAGTGTGGCAGCGATGCAAGCCCAACTCGATGCACTCAACCAGCAGCGCAATGCACTGCAAGAGCTGTCGAACGGCTTGGTCATGGCCCTCGGTGCCGCCGTGGATGTACTTAAAGGTGCCAGCTCTGACGACAAGGTGCGGTTCGCACAGAGCTATGTCCATCGGGTAGATCAAGCCCTCCAAAAAGGCATGTTGCGGGTCGCCCCTCATCTCGATCCCAACTTTGCAAAGCCGATGGCGCAAAGCAGTGCCTTCATTCGCGAAGCGCTGGAAACCACGCTGCGCGTCCATGACAACGAAATTACCCCGTAACAGGAGAGTCACCCATGCGCCGCCCCTCGATCACCTTCCTGCGTGCCACCCAGCTCAACGGCCGGGTGCGCCGCGTCACTCCCTCCGCTGTCCGCACCGCCCGAATCGTGGCCACCGATGACGGCTTCGAGTTGCACGCCACGCTTGCAGGCAGCACCGACCGTTGGGTACTGACCAGTCCAGGCGGCATCGCCTCGACCTTCGGCGACCTGCCGGGGCTGCGCGAGTTCGCTTCCGTCGTTCTAGGCCGAGACCGCGTGCCGCTCTCTTACCAAGCTGCTTGAAAGGCTTTTTTCCATGAAAACCACCCGCACCCTGATCGCCTCTGCCCTCCTGCTCGCCGCCTCACTGGCCAGCGCGCAAATGCCCGCCGCCCTGCGCGATGCCAACGCACCCGCAGCCGGTGACTGGGCCAAGGCCTCGACCATCCTGCGCAACGCCATCGAGTGCCGCGAGCCGCTGTACTCGGCCAAGCCCGTGTTGTCCGTCTTTGGACTGACCAATGACAGTCTCGACGGCGACCACAAGCTGCCTGAAGCCTTGACCGTGTTCGGCACGCTCAAGGTGCGGTCGATCTCGGTGTTCAACGGCACCGACGATGAGGGCAGCTCGTACACCGTCCAGCCGGAGGGCGCAAAGCTGGTCGATGTCGCGAAGGCCGCAGGCCTCAAGAAAGACGGGCCGCGATTCGTGCGCAAGGTCAGGGGCGGGATCGTTGAAGCCAGCGAACCGCAACCCGGCACCGTCCAGCTTGCTTGCATCAGGGGCGGTGGCCATGAATAAAGCCTCCACCAAGCCCGCCATCGGCGTGCTGGTGGGCGCGTCCCTCGCACTGGCTGCCAGCGCGGGAGCCTCGCAGACCAGCGGCAACTGGTTCTCGTCGCTGTTCTCGACAGGCGGGAGCGGCAGTGCCAGCTCCGGCGTGTCAGCCACGATGGCGGCCGTAGACGCCGCCATGAGCCAGAAGCTGGCCGATGACCTCAAGAATTGTGACGATGTGGGCATCGGCGCGAATATCAAAACCGCCATCGGTGTGCATACCGAGATGGCCTCTGCCACGCCCAACGTGGAGAGCCTGTTCGACGCGAACGACTCGTGCTTCGCGAGCGTGAGCCAGATCATCGACCTGTCGTTCTCTATCCCTTCGCTCGGCTCGATCCTGTCCTCGGCGCAAGACGCGGTTTTGAAGTACGCGCAGAAGAAGGTGTGCTCGACCGTGGGCAAGGTGTCCGGCATGGTCACGTCGCCGATCAACCAAGCCATCGGCCAATGGAACACGCTGGGCCAGCAGTTCAGCGACATCAACGGGATGGCGAACAGCGCCGTGGGCGGCTCGATGAGCACGCTCGATCCGCAGCTCGGTAGCAGCTACAAGCCCGCCTCGGCCGCGACCGCCTACAGCGTGAACGCCAACGCCTTCGGCTCAAACCAGACCGTGTTCAACACCGGGGCCAGCACCCAGCAGGGCGCGCAGACCGCGCCCGCGACCTTGGTGCAGCCGCAGGCCAGCCAGCAGACTCAACCCACACAGACCGAACCCCAGAGCTTCACCGCTTGGGCGTCGAGTCTTTTCAACTGAGGATCGCAGATGCGCAAGCTGCTCAGTTTGACCCTCGCGCTGTCGATGAGCGGCGGCGCAATCGCCGACACCTGCATGGTGTCCCCGACCTCGAAGGAGCAAGTCTCCGGCCGCTTCGGCAAGTTCCGGGAGGGTGGTGCCGCCAACTTTGGCTCGGGCAACGCCAAGCCGCACATGCACGACGGCCTCGACTTCTCGACCAGCGGGCAGACCGCCCCGCTCTACGCCACGTCGGCGGGCACCGTGACGTGGGCGAAGTTGCGCGGCAGCGCAGGCAACACCGTCATCATCAAGCGGGACAACGGGCAGTCGGCCGTGTACTACCACTTGAGCTACATCGCTGTGAAGGAAGGCGACAAGGTGCAGGCCGGGCAGGAGATCGGCCGGGCCGGTTCCACCGGAATGAAGCCGGGCGGCGCAGTCCACCTGCACTTCATCTATGGCGTGCCAAACGCGGACGACGCCCGCGCTAAGACCTTCTCGGCAGACGCCAACAAGAACCCGACATTCAACCCAGCACAGCTCCCGAACGCGATCAGCAAGCAGAGCACGGCCTTCAATTACGCCACCGACCCGTCGCCCTACTTCTGCAAGACCTTCCCGATTCAGAACGACGGGCTGTATCCGGTGCTGGGCAGCGACACGATGGCGCAATACAACAAGCTGTTTGGCGCGGCCCCGCCGATGGGCGTGCCGCCGACCACCCAGTTCGATCCGGTGCAGGTGGCCGCAGCCAACGGGGACGCCTTGCAGGCCGCCGCCAAGGGCGCGACCTCGATGTCCAGCGTGCTCAACGATGCGGACGGCTACGGCTCACTGCCCTCCCCGCCCATTGGTGACTACGAAACCATGTCATCCGCCCTACCCCTCGGCCGTCAGCGGGCAGGTCGCAACCTTCGGGCAGCGGCTGGCCAGCGCGCAGGCCTCGGCGAGCACAACCGGCTCGGCATCGTCTTGGCCAATCCCGCTCACCCACTCGACGCGCTGGATCAAGGGCACAGAGCCCCGCAGCTCGGCGCAGTGGTACTGGGTCTTGTTGAGGGTCTGCATGGAGTCGATCTCCGGTCGTTGAACAAGCCACCATCCTTGCGTCACGACTCCCCGAGCACCACAACAAGCTGCTTGCGGCGTATCTATGTATATACCTATATACCTACCAACAAGGCATTGGCCGGGCATCGACCCGGCCGGTGTTCGGCTGTTGGAGAGAGAGCCGGGTCAAGGGCCGTAGGGGTGGCTGGCGCGGCCCGCAGCGCAGCGAGGACACGGGCCACCCCGAAGGGCGCAGCGCACCCTTGACGTGGATCGAGCGACCGGAGCCTCAAGCCGTGGAGCAGTGGAGTCCAAAGGCCGCTAGGCCGTCCCCACTGCTCCCACGGCGTGTGGGGCCAAGACCCCACACCGGGGAGTCCAGAACCCCAGAGGGGGGTTTTGGTCGCCGGAACGGCGAAAGCGTCAGCCGACCGAAGGGAGGGAAGGATGGAAGCCCGCAGGGGTCGAGACGCCGCAGGTGGCTCGATGCGCAGCACGACAGCCCGGCCCGAAGGGAGACGCCCGGCTGCTACTCGTGGCGAACTGGACGGCGCTGGCCAGCCACACCGGCACCGGCAGCAAGCAGCTTGACCGACTGCACAAAATCCAGCGACAGCAGGTGCATCACGAGGTCGATGCCACCGCCGCCGCCCTTCTCTGCCCGCGTGTCGAACCACTTTGGGCCTGTGACCAGCAGCTCCCAAGCATGACCCTCCGGCGACGACACGTAGAGCCGCACCGTGCGCACGTCCTTCTCGGGCTTGAAGTCAGCGTCCCGCCGCCAAAACAGCTTTCCGGCATCGCGCAGCCGGTCGAGAACCTGCGACAAGGGCATCTCCCGCACCCATCGCAGCGTCTCATCGTCGAAAGATTTTCGAGCCATCCTCTACCCCTCCAAAACGACACTCAACTGACCCAGCCACCACGCCGAAAACTCACGGGGGGGCCGCGCTGACGCGCGGCGGAACACCCTCCGGGCTTCGCCCTGCGCGGGATGATGGATAAGTCCTACGGACTTACCCACAACCCTTGCGGCTACTCGCGTTTGATAAACGCTGGGGCTACTCAAAACCACAAACACCTCAGCTCGAATCGAGATCAGGCGGCGCACCACCGACCACAAGCCTCAACCGAGCACCCCGAACAGGCCGGTCAACCCCAGCCATGCCGGACTCGCCTGCGGCGGCCGGGGGGGCGGGTATCTGACATGCAGCAAACTTAACAACCACCGGCTGGCGAGCGGCCTCCTCCTTCGGCGCGGGGGCCTCTGGTGCGAGCCAGTCGAATTCGTCGATCAGTTGCTGGTACTTGGCCACGGTCTGGCGTGAGAGGCGCGTCAGCGCCGCGACGGCCACCTGCGTGAGCTGCTCGCCCTTCTGGCGCAGCACGCGGCAAGCGATCAGGACGCGCTCGCCGGTCTTTTTGGTGCGTTCAGAGTGGGTGCGCTCGGCCGCGAGGCGCTGGCGATCAGGCAGCGGCAGCGACTTGTCGAGGGCCATGACGCCCCGATGGCAGCGGCCGTCGCCCGTGTACTTGTTCCACGTCCAGCGCGCGATGCTGCGCACCGTGGCGCGCACCTGTGAGCTGCGCAGATCGGTGTGCGGCACCATGCGCTTGAAGTCGAAAAATCCGCGCTTGGAGCCGTAGTTGTTGAGGCGCTGGGCCTCGGTCATCAGGCGCGAATAGAAGGCATCGTAGGTACTCTGTTCCTTCATCCCGCCGACGATGCTGTAGGCGAAATAGCGAAGCTCATGGAACAGGCTCGCGTGCCGGGCGTGATGGTGCAGCGACAGGTCTGGCACCTTGCCGAAGCGGCGCTCCCTCTTGGGCAGCTCGAAATACTCGTTCAGCTCACCCAGCGAATACTCGTGGGCGTGCAGCTCCATCGTGTGCCACCACGGATGGCCGGGCGTCTTGGTAACGCCACCGCCGTGATAGTTCGGATCGGCCCCCAGCAGCTCGACCATCCGATCTCGGATGGCACGCATGTAGTCCTGTGGGCGCGAGCGCGCAGCCTCGGTCGTGCAGACCGGGGTGATCGCGTAGAAAAGATGGAATCCGTCGCCCCGGCCTTCCCGGTTGGTGACGATGAGATTGGGAGGGGGCAGTCCGGCTGCTTCCCAGCGGAAAACATCGGAATGGTCGCAGTCAAAAACGAGCCATGACACCATGCCCGGTCGGTTGACCTGCATGTAGGGCCAGCGAACCGCATAGACGGTCGGCCGCTTTTTGGTCGCAGTCTTGTCGTCCGAGCAGCGCGGAATGTATGGAGCCTGTTCCATCACCCGTTTCATGGGCGACGCAGGCTCATCAAACCGCGATTTCAGTGTGTTTTCGCGGACTGCGCTTTCACGGTCGTCATCGTGTGATGCTGTTGCTGTCTGTCCCATAACCCCTTTTCACTCGTCCGTATGGACGAGCGCACGCTTGCGCGCAGGGCTTAAGACACGTACAATCAAAGCATCGTTAGTCGCTTCATTGCGTCTCTACAGAGTTCACCCGCCAAAGCGAACGCTGTATGTGTCTGGGCACCCTGCCCGGTTTATCTGTCAAGGCCCGCTCGCCAAAGCGGGCTTTGTCGTTTCTGATCGTCCAGTTTCTTGCTGTCTGGTCAGCTCTCTCCTTCGCAGTCACCACGGATCACTCGTCGGCATCCACCGACGCAGGCGCGCTCTTGTAGCCGCGCACCATAGTCTTGGGCACCCAGTGCTCCGTGCTCACGTCAAACTTCATGATGCCGTAGCCCTGCAAAACGCTGGCTGCGCCATCCAAAGACTGGAAGTACCGGAGGCCCCCTCGGGCAGCTCCCAGCACTCGCTCATTCATACCGGCCCGCACGATGATGAGAAGGCCCTTGTCACCGGGCTCGACGCGAGCGGCCGAAACCGACCCTGCGGCGATCAACTCCTTCAACACTTTCGGCGCGACCACGGTAGCAGTAGTAGTCAACATCGCTTTTATACCTCATTCCGCGCCCAATCGCAACGATATCAGAAAACGTCGCGCCTGTCGCTGTATGGTGTGGGTGTCGTCACTTGTATGGACTATAGTCCATACTCGAAATCGTTATGTATATACATAGATAGGTATATACATACCTATCAGCGCTTGAGGAAGGCCTCCAGCGCCTCGATCACGATGTCCTTCTCCGTGACCCTTCCGCCCTTCTGCTTGGATCGCGCGAGCGCTTCTTCGCGCAGCCGATCAGCCAGCTCTTCGGGGAAGTTGAAGATTTTTTGCACCCGAGCGCGGCCGTAGCGCGGCCCTTCCTCGACCACGGGCGGTGTTGCGGCCGGTGGCGCGGCAACTGGTGCCGCAGCAGGCTTTTCGGCGCGGTCAGCAGCGCCGCTTTCCAAAAACTCGTTCAGGTCTTTGCGTTGAGCAAAGCCGATGTCCGGTTTGGCCTTCATGCCATCACCTCCCGGAAGAATGCTTCCATCTCGCTGATGGCGGCTTGGTCGCGGCCCAGCTCCTGCACCGTCGCGCCTTCGCCGATGGCACGCCGGAAAGCCACGCGCTCGCAGACCTTGGTGGGCAGCACGGTCAGCTTCTGCTCGGCCAAGAATTCCAGCATCTCGGCCGCATCCTTGGTGCGGGGATCGACGCGGGCCAGCAGCACGCGCACGTCCAGATCGGGGTTGTAGTCGCGGGCCAGCTCGACGACTTCCAACAGGTCAGTCATGGCGGCGGCATCGAGGTTGGATGCGCCAATTGGGATCACGGCACGTTGGGCCAGCAGTAGCGCGGAGCGCAGACCGACCGAATCACGGCCACCGGCATCGACAACGACGTGCTCAAAGCCGCCGGCCAACTGCTTGCCCTCGGACAAGATCGCCTTCCCAGCGAGGCAGGTGGTGGTGGGCGACGGGTCGTATTGCGTCTCACGCCGCCAAGCAGCCCAGCTCGCGGCCGAAGCCTGCGGGTCGCCGTCGATCAAAAGAGTCTTGCCCTGCCGGGCCAGCATCACCGCTAAATGGACGGACATGGTCGTCTTCCCGACGCCGCCCTTGGTATTCACGCAGGCAAAAATCATGGGTGCTCCTATCTATATACATACATACCGACACAGCAGCATAGCTGCCAACCAGTGACCGACGATGGCCTGTCCGTCGCTCCGCTTGAGTAGGTATGTATATACCTACCGACTGCAAGCGAATGGTAGCAGACTTTCGCACTTTCGCGTATAGTTTTCTTTGTACGCAAAACAAGCAGAAGAGAACGGTCACATGCAGTACAAGGTCATTCGCCACCGCAACAAAGACGGCTCGTACCGGAAGGGCTACCGCGTCCAGTGCCTGCGGCGCGTCCGCGAAGTAACGCCGGATTTCCCGGAGGGTAGGAACGTGCAGCGCGTGGTGGCTACGTTCGACCGCGAAGCGCGCGAGCTGCCTGCTGACGTGCTGGCCATCCTGACCCCGGCCGAGGTCGAAGAGTGGAAGGAATGGCGCGTCAAAGAAGACGAAGAGGAGTTGAAGGCTGCGGCGCAGTTCGAGCTGGACACACTGGCCGAAAGCACGCGGGTGGCTCGGGTTGGGTTGGCGAAGGGCTACGCAACGACCACCACCGAAAACGTCGCCGCCATCCGCAAGGAAATCCGGGCGCTGATACGGGTTGCCAGCGAGCTGGGCCTGATGCCGGAGCCGGTGAGAGGGCGGCCGGTCATCGAAGAGGAAAGCGAGATCGGCCTGCTGCCGAACTTTGCGCCACCCGGCACGCCCGCCTATGAGTCCTACCAACGGCTGCTCGATGAGCACGAGAGAACGAAAGCACAGACCAACGACGGAGGCTGACATGCGCTACTGGACATTCGACCCCAACACCTGCCGCTTCGAGCGGGCGAGCAAGCAAGCCGCTTTGCACGCCGCCGACGTGGCCGTGGTCAACGACGACACCGACGTGCAGGTCATCAGCGATCACCAGCCGCCCAAGCGCTGGCCCAGCGGTGAGCCACTCGTGGTGGCGGGCGTCGAGTTCGAGCGCGAGCTGTTCGAGTAGGTATGTATATAGGTAGGTATATACATACATGAAAACAACCAAAGCCATCATCTTTGACGCCTTCGGCACACTGATCCGCTACACAACGCGCACGGCCCCCTACGGCGGCCTTGCGGATGCGGACGGGCGGCTGGTGGATCGGCTCGCCTGCCTGACCCGCAATGTGCCACTGGCGACCCTCACCACCGAGATTGGCGCGGGGGACAAGCTCGACGTGATCCTGCCCGACTTGGCCGATGAGCTGTCCGGCCTGCGCCTGTTCCCCGAGGTGGCGGACGTGCTCGCCAAGGCACGGGCCGCAGGCCTGCGGCTGGCCGTCTGCTCGAACCTTGCCTATGAGTACGGCCCGGCCGTGCGCGGCCTCGTGCCCGAGCTGGACGCCTACGTCTTGTCCTACGAGGTCGGCGTGGCCAAGCCGCACCCGACGATGTACCGGCTCGCTTGCGCCGAGGTGGGTTGCGCTCCGGCTGAGGCGGTTTTCGTGGGCGACAGCAAGCGCTGCGACTTCGACGGGCCGCAGGCCTTCGGGATGCAGGCGCGCTGGCTGGATCGCAGGGGAGGGCAGTCGCTGGTCGATGCCCTCGCGGGGGTTCTGTGACAGCCCCCGCCACTGACCCAGACGTATGGCACGCGCTGCACCGGCTGACCGACTATCCCGTGCTGGCAGGTTTGGCTCGTGAGGGCACCGCTGCAACCAAACTGGACGGCAGGGCTTGTCGGTATATCTACGAGTCGGCGCTGCCTCGGATCGACTGGCCCGCCGTGTCGGAGGGCGAACGGGCATTGATGCGCTCGCTGGGGATCGAGGTGACGCCGTGATCCTCTTTCTCGACTTCGACGGCGTGTTGCACCCAGACGCGGCCTATCTGGTGCGCGGACGGCCGGAGCTGCGCGGCGAGGGCAGATTGTTCATGTGGGCTGGCTATCTGGTAGACGCGCTGGCCAGCGCGCAGCATGTTCGCATCGTTCTGAGTACGAGCTGGGCGCGCGAGCTGCGGTACGCCCGCGCCCGAGACTACCTGCCTGCCGAGTTGAGGCAGCGGGTTATTGGAGCCACTTGGCACTCCGGGATGGCTACCGACGACGAGCACCGCCCTCTGGGAAGAGACACATGGTGGGACACGTCCACGCGCTACCAGCAAATCCGCCGCTACGTGGATCGCGCGGGCATCACTGACTGGATCGCCGTCGATGACCAGCCCGAAGGCTGGGCCGACGCTGACCGGGACAAGCTGGTGGTCACTGACAGCAATCTTGGCCTGTCCGCGCCTTCGGCGCGCGTTCGCCTCGCGGCGGCCGTTGGCAACATGACCGGCGCGTTGGCCGTGGCCGACGCGATGGCTGACGTGCTGACGATTCCGCAGGTCGCGCGCAGCGCGTCCTGCGTTGACTTGATGCAGTGGGTCGATTGGTGGCAGTCCTCATACCTCGATGCGATCCAGCTAACACCCGACCAAATTGCGCACGCGAAAGCCGGTCGCTGGTGGCCACCAGTGTCCGAGGTGCACATCGGAGAAATGCCACCAGCAATCGCTCAGAGGCGCATCCCATGATGCTGGTCATCGACCTTGAGGCCACCTGCGACGAGGGCGATGGCCTCCCTGCAATTGACATGGAGATCATCGAAATTGGCGCGGTGTGGGCCACGGCTGAGGGCACCGTGCTCGACACGTTTCAGGCGCTGGTGCGCCCCGTGCTACGCCCTCAGCTCACGCCGTTTTGTCGGCAGCTCACCAACATCCAGCAAGCCGACGTGGACGGTGCCGAGTTGTTCCCAGTGGTCGCGGCACGGCTGGCCAGCTTCGCCCAACGCCATCAGGCACCGGGCGCAACGTGGGGAAGCTGGGGCCAATTCGACTTCAAGCAGCTTGCCCGCGACTGCGAGCGACACGGCGTCCAAAACCCGCTCGCAGCCTTCGAGCATGTCAACCTCAAACGCCGGTTCGCCAAGGCCCGCAAGATCAAGGAAGTGGGGATGGCCCGCGCGTTGCAGATGGTGGGCCTTCCTCTCGATGGCGCTCACCACCGAGGCCTCGACGACGCGCGCAACATCGCCAAGCTGTTGCCGTGGTCAATATAGGTATGTATATACCTACCTATATACATACCTACGAACAAGAAAGCCGGGGGGGGAGGGTGTCGCCTTGCGATTGCCGATGATCTGCGATACAATGTATCTCAAACAGTCGCAATAGGAGGCCGTCATGGCTGCTACCACCACTATGGTCCATGTTCGCGTGGACGAGCACGTCAAGGCGCAGGCAGCGGAAACGCTGGCCTCGATGGGCCTGACCGTCTCCGACGCGATCCGCGTGTTTCTGACCCGCGTTGTCGCCGACAAGGAACTGCCGTTCGCGTTGCGTGTGCCAAATGCAGAAACACGCGCGGCGATGGCCGAGGCCGATGAAATTGCTCGCGCACATCGTGCTCGCTTTGCCACCGCCGACGAACTCTTCGATGACCTCGAAAAAAACAGCAGCAAGTAAGCGGGCGTCCCTTCCGCGTTTAGCAGATTACGCAAAGTCCTTCCTCAAGGACTGGGAGCGTCTTTCACACTCCGGCCGGTTCAACATGAACCAGCTCAAAGAGGCCATGATGCTCCTGATCGCCAACAACGGCCCCTTGGGGCCAGAGTGGTTGGATCACCCGCTTACGGGCAACTGGGAGGGCCACCGGGAATGCCATATCGGTGGCGACTTCCTCTTGGCCTACAAGCTCGACGACACCACCAAACAGGGATTAGTGGTTTTCATTCGGGCAGGGACGCACGCTGAGCTGTTCGAGTAGATAGGGGAGGGGGCATGGGCACCCGTTTCGGCCGCCGCGCTGCGGATGGCACTTATGAGTACCACGACAGCAAAGAGTCGCTTGTCGCCGCCGAGCGCCGCGACAACAGCGATGCACGCGCAGGCCTCTTCGGCTTGATCGGGCTGCTGGTCGGCGGCGTGCTGACCTACGTCTCCTTGCTCAAGGTCGGCATGGACTGGCCCAAGTGGCTGCGCTTCGGCCTCGTGATCGTTGGTGGCGGTGGGCTTGCCTACGTGCTGGCCAAGTTTGCCGATCTCCTCTGGAACATCATCCTGACCCTCGTGCTGCTGGCCGTGCTGTGGGGCATCGGTTCATGGCTCTGGAAGGCCGTATAGGGCCACCACGCAGCATAAAAAGAGCGGCCCCACCGGGGCCGCTTTAACTTCGCCGGGCGAAGCCCGTCCAGGGAGGTAAGACGGGGGCCAAAAAAGGGAGGAATGGCCGAAGCCGATTATCCATGCAACACACTGGGGTGTTGCATCTGGAAACCACCCGGCCACGGATGCCTTGGCCCTGTCAGAACTGCGGCATCTTGCCCGGCGTGCAGTTGTAGAGGATGGCCAGCACCGGAGCCACGATGGTGACAGCGGGCACCTGCATGTCGTCGCTGTCGGCCTTGGTGCGCAGGTAGGCCACCACGCGATCCGTCACCTGCTGCGAGTTCGTGCCCTCCGGGACGCACACCTTCACCTTGGCGAGCTGGTCGTTTTGCATCATGGCCGCCACGCCCGTGATGAAGCCTTCGCACTGTCCCAGTTCCGCGCTGCGGCTCGACGTGCAGAGGTTGTAGAGCCCCTGCGTTTTCATGAAGGCCAAGACCCTGCCGGGTTTGGTGGGTTCGGCTGCGTTGGTCGCCATCGCCGACAGCAGTAGGCCAAAGGTCAAGATCGTTCTTCTCATGCGCTTCCTTGTGGCGGGTTGGCCTCGTCTAGCGATGAGGCGGGCACCCAGCGATAGAGCGTAGGCACAGACACACCCAGATTTTCGGCGACCTCGCGCGGCGGCACGCCGCTGGCCAACAACTTGCGCGCGGAAGCTACCTTGCTGTCGGTCATCGAGCGCTTGCGACCGCCCACTCGTCCCTTGGCCCGCGCTGCGCGCAGACCTTCCCGTGTGCGCTCCACGATCAGCTCCCGCTCCATCTGCGCAAGGCTGGCCATCACGTGGAAGAAGAAGCGCCCAGCCGGTGTGCCGGTGTCGATGTTGTCGGTCAGGCTGCGGAAGTTGATGCCACGCGCCTCCATCGTGGCCACCAGCTCAACAAGGTGCTTGACGCTCCGGCCGAGCCGGTCGAGCTTCCACACCACCAGCGTGTCACCCTCTCGGGCGAACTCCAAGGTTTGCATCAGTCCCGGCCGGTCTGTCTGGCTGCCCGTCGCCTTCTCCTCAAACAGCTTGCCGCACCCGGCCTCGGTCAGCGCCTTGCGCTGCATGTCGAGGTTCTGGTCTTGGGTCGATACCCGCGCATACCCCACTAGCATGGTCGCCCCTCTTATTCTCAAAACTCGTGTTTTGGCGATGATTCGATAAAACAGTTTCGAGAACGGTTATTGAGAATCGTAACCCCCTGTCACTGTCTTGACGCCACTCGCTGTCTCATATCTTATCGAGAACGAAGGATTTTGATAAGCTATGCCATCTTGATAAACAAAATGGGAGGATGGCGTGGCGATCATCGGATTCATCGTGCTCGGCGACCGCACATCGCATGGCGGCGTGGTCATCTCGGGCGACCCCACGTGGACGATTGATGGGCAGCCTGTCGCTCGCCAAGGAGACAAGGTGACATGCCCGCGCTGCAAGCGGGTATCGACCATCGTCAGCAGTCGCTTCCCCACAGTCATCGACCTCGGCAAGCCGATGGCCTACGACCAAGACATGACCGACTGCGGCGCGGTCATTTACTCCCGGCACAACAATCATGCGGGTTGGGGAGAGAAGGGCAGCGACGACGAGGCCGCAGCCACGCCCATCGAGGACTATGTACCCAAGCAAGCCCCGCGCTTTCAAGAGCACTTTGTGCTGCACAACAACGAGACGGGCGAGCCGCTGGCCGGAGTGCCGTACACCATCAAGACCGGCGACGGCAAGACCTTCGAGGGCGAGACCGACTCACAGGGACGCACCGACGTGGTGTGGACGGACTCACCGCTGCCTGTCGAAGTGGTCGCCCATCCGAAGCCAGCCGACGATGCCGACCCGTACCACTACGCCGAACTCAACTACGAGGGCCTGTAACGATGGCAGGCGCACCCATACCCGGCCGCACTGTCGGCCGATCAGCCACGCGCACGTCATCGGAAGGGCGAGAGGTCGGCCTTGATGATCCGGTGGACAAAGGCTACCTTTGCGAGCACATCTGCGAGTGCAGCTCAGGGACAGCGATACGAAGCAAGAGCGGGCAGGAACTCAAGCAGCGTTGCGTGACAGCACGCATCTGGCTTGACGAAGAAGCCAACCAGCTTGTCTGGCGCTACAAGGCCGAGGTGGGCTTCAACATGAAAACCAACCCGCCCGCCCCACTGATGAGTCGCGATCAGCCGAACCGGCCAAGCCGCTTCCCCCTAGGGCGTGCAGTTGGCGATGGCATCCTGACGCGCGATCTGGAAGGGCGACCTCAGAAGGGGCTGCTGCGCATTCCCGATTGCATCATTCTCAAGCCGACTGGGCCAGAGCTGGCCGCCATGCGCGCCAGT
Organism: Aquabacterium sp. TM01; assembly: GCF_057808345.1. Classification (NCBI taxonomy): domain Bacteria; kingdom Pseudomonadati; phylum Pseudomonadota; class Betaproteobacteria; order Burkholderiales; family Sphaerotilaceae; genus Aquabacterium; species Aquabacterium sp. TM01. The sequence goes on along the minus strand of NZ_AP046528.1, from coordinate 6,610 downwards.
GGGCGCATCGACTGGAAGCGCCTCATCCCGGTCAAGGCCAACATCGAGACGGTTGTCGAAATCAAGTTTGAAGGCGACAAGCTATCACCGGGCCAGCGAGATGCGTATCGACGGATCGCAGGCCCGGACCGATTCCGCTTGCTGAATGCGAACGAATGCGAGTGTGGAACTAGACGACGGCGCCCGGCCGAAGAGCCTGTGCGTGCGCCTGTCACAACGCCGATGCAACGAGAAAGTACCGAGCAACGACGCTGGTATCAACCTGCGCCGCCACAGCCCGCGCCTGCTCCCGCTCCGCGCCCTGTCCGCCCACAGTACGGGCCAGAAGTTCCCCAAGAGGAAGGGTCGTCGATGAGCAGTTGGCTCAAGGCGGCGGGCCTCGCTGCTGGTGTTGTTCTGGTTGGCGTCATTGCCGTTGCCGCGCTCCCGGCCGAGGCGGTAGTCGCCGGCGTAGCGCTGCTTGTTGTTGGGCGAACTGCCACAGCAGCTCCAATCAATAAGGATAAGAAGCCATGAGCGACAGCCTTGCAAAGATCGAGGCGCTAGTGCCCGATTTCCAATACGTCGATTCCGATCACAACCGCATTGTCTTGACGGTTGGCTTCTCCGCGTCGTTCTACTTCTGGGGAGGGCACACCCCAGAAAAACGGCAGGCTCTCATCGAGTGCGTTGAAGCCTTTGAGGCCGCCTACAGGGGTGAACTGAAGTGGGGGTGCCACCCTGACACTTGGAAGACTTTGCGCGTTGGCGACAAGAGATTGCCCTCCTTTCGCGATTACGTCATGACGCTCGACGAGGATGACTCAGTTGAGTGGTATGTGGCATCAGGTGACGACGACGATGCAGCGAACGAATACGCTGTGTCGTGCCACACCGAGCGAGGTTGGATGGAGGGGCAAATGTCTGCCCTCAAGTTCCGCGTCCCCCGTGCCCTCATTTTCGAGGCAGACCATCAAAAGGTGCTGTCCGATCTGATCTTCTTCTGTCACGAACGGCTCGCGCCGTTTCACGGGCATGCCGGGTTGTCAGCCATTACCACTGAGCAGCAAATCGAGTGGGAGCCGGAAGAGCTGGATTTAGCAACGCGGTACTTGGCTCTCTATTGCGGGGACAGCTTTGATGCGCTTCAAGCACAGAATGGCATCAAGAGCGTGGACTGGCTGACCTTCATCGGGAGCGCGCTGGCCCAGCGTCTAGGTGGCGCAGATGCCTTCATCGCGTACTGCCGCCGCTTTGGCGTGGAATCCACACCGCACGGCTCAGGCTTCTTCATCCGTGCAGGCGAGTACCCTCAGCTTGGCCCAGTCGATGAGCCAACACCTGATGCCTATGTGCGTGTAAACGCCGCGCTGCGACCTCTTCGCAATGGCAATTTCGGTTCGATGGGCACCGGTTCAGTGAGCGGTGAGCGTAGGTTCAACCGCTGCACAAGTGACTTGTGGATTCGCCGTTTCGATGCCCCCGGCATCTGGCCGCCTGCCACCTTTATCGGCCTGCCCCGCACGCCGGTTGGCAAGGTTCCGAGCAAGAAGGTCAAACTCAAGACCGGCGAGACATGCGCCGTGCATGGCCGGTATCGCCATCCTGCCTTCGAGACTGTCGCGGCGGGTGACGATGACGACGCACCGCAGGTGGTGTTGATGCCCGGTGATGTCGCACCGCACTGGCTCAAGCTCGGGCCGCACGGTGAGTACCTTGGCCGTGATGTCGTGGCGTGGGAGTTAGTAGCCGAACTATGAGCGCACAACCCTCCCTCGCTGACATTCGAGCGCAGCTCCACGACTCGCCAGATCACGTCTTCTGTTGCAATCTCCCGTTGTACGTCCTGCTTGAAAAGCGCCCGCGCCCGGATGCGCCGGACTGGGTGGAAGTCGGCTGCTGGAAGCAAGGAGATGCCGAGGGCATGATGGTGTACCTGTCGCTCATCGACGCGATGATCGACCTCTACAGCCGCAATCGCGAGAGTCGCCGGTATCAGATTTTCCCCTTCGAGGCCATTGACCCGAGGCCCTTCATCAAAGGGCATGAAGGCTGGCTCACCGTGTATCTCGCATACGGCTTCGCTGCCAGAAGTGACGGCCTGCTTCTGAGCGAGAAGGGCGAACCGATGTCGCTGATGCAGGGGATGCACTTCCAAATCAGCCCAGACTCGACCGAGCACTTTCATCTTCAGTTCGGTGACAAGCTGTTGGCATGGCTTGATCGCTTGCACCGGACGGCCGGTATCCCAGACTACGGACGGGTTGCTCAGGAACACGCTGAGGCAGCGTCAGCAGAACTGAATGCGATGGCTCAAGAAGCCCTGAGCCGAATCAAGGCTCACAGCGGCGGGCACGCGGAAAGCTCCCATTGCGCACTGTATGACCCTATCGAGCAGCAATGGCGGCTGGTGGCCTTCGACAAGCTGGGCAAGGACTGAGCATGCTGGGCTGGTGGATCGTCATCTCGATGCAGACCCCGGAAGAACGCGACCGGGCCGACCAAGACACCAGGCGGGCCGCACTCTTGGCCAACTGGGAAGCCAGCGTCAACGGCAGCCGCTGGGTGCATCAGCTCGTCGAGCAGGGCAAGGCCACGCAACTGTCATCCGGTGGCTACCCCAACCGTTTCACCGCCAAGGCCTGCGACGTGTTGCCTCTGTTCGCCAACGGCCTGCCCCAGCACGGCGGCCCCCCAGTCATCGGCGAAGATTACGTGTTGCCCGGTAGCTGGACGGGCAACGTCATCATCCACCCCGACCGGATCGCGGCCTGTCCAGCGGACAAGCTGCTGACCATCGACGTGTGGGATCAGTCATAACCCATCAAATCAAGGGAGCCTATGAGAACGAAAAAGCAACTTGCCATCCTCGCCGCCCTCGGCACCGTCACGCTGGCCGCCTGCGGCAGCAAGACCGACGCGAACGAAAAGAACTTCGGCGCGGCACTCACCCAGTATTTCGACAAGAAGGGCGACCTGTGCCTCAACACCAAGCGCTGGCCGGTTGACCTGTCCGAGATGGACTTGCGCCTGCAAAAAACCATGCAGGCCGGGAGCGCCAACCAGATGGCCGCGCTCGAAGCGGCTGGCTTGGTCAAGGGCGAGGACACCGAGGTGGACATCATGGGAATCATGGGCAAGCCCACGGGTGCCAAGGCCAAGATCAAGCGCTACACCCTGACCGATGGGGCCAAGCCGTTCGCCCAAGAGAAGGAGGTTGCCTCCATCGGCCTCAACGGCAAGACCACCGAGAAGCAGACCGATCTGTGCTGGGGCAAGAAGGCGCTGGACAAGATCGTGAAGTGGGAAGGCCCGATGAAGTTCGGCGACTATCAAGAGGCAGGCATCACCTACACCTACAAGGTCAACAACCTCGCTGACTGGGCCAAGAAGCCCGAGGTGCAGGCCGCCTTCCCCGTCGTGAAGAGCATCCTCGATGGCGCTGGCAGCAAGGAATCCAAGCATGCCGTCAAGCTGACCTCCCAAGGCTGGGAAGCGAAGGGGTTGGACTGATGAGCTACGCAACCGAATGGGCGGCCGCCATCGAGCGGTCGAAGAAATTTGGACTTGAAGTGCCGCCGCACGAAGTGCAACCCGCGCACCGCTATCTGACCGATGCTCGGCACGCCGAGTTTCCCTACGTCGTTCAGCAAGGCCTTGGCGATCTCGACTTCCCGGACGTAGTTGCGCAGTGCATGTCCATCCACTACCGCTTGGTGCCCGTGTTGCAGGAATGGCTGGGGTGCCCGGTTCTCTACACCATCGGGTGGGTGGACGACGGCACTGACAAAGGCATGTTCAAGTTCGATGATGCCTTTGTGGCAGACAAGCTCCAGAACGGGCACAGCGGCAGCACTGCGAACATCCACGCATGGCTGACGTTGCCCAGCATGGAAGTCATCGACGTGGCCTTGGCCACTACCATCGCGGTCGTGCAAAAGCTGCCTCAAGGGCATGGGGCTGTGCTGGCCAAGCACGCCGACGAGCTGCGCGGCATGGCCTATAAGCCAATGCTGGTCGGCCCCGATTTTTTGCGCAAATCAGGGCTGTTGATCGAATGGGGCATCTACGCCATTTGATAGGTATATATATATACCTACCGACAAACCATCACCCGGCGATCTCGTTCAAGCAGCGCGTCTCGGCGCGCTGCCGCACCCCGTGCAGGAAGGCGTGCAGCGCGCGGCGCTGCTCGGCCTCTTCTAGCTTGCGGTACTGGGCTTGCAGGGCCGCGATCTGCTCGGCGATCTCCCGCATCTTGGGCGTCATCTCGACCCGCATCATGCGGTGGTCAGGTCTGCACGCGGTGTAGTCAGTCTTGGGCATGGGCGTCTCCGTCAATGAGTTGAATGTTGGTGGCGGCCATCACGATGGCTCGCACTTCGATGGCGTAAACGATCAGCTCCGCGCCATCGTCGGCTTCCAGTCGAAGCATGTCCGCGCCGCTGGCAACGAACTCGGCGCGCAACGCGCGGCCAATGTCGAGCAAAGCTGCTTGGTCGATCTCGCCGGTCAAGCTGGCCAACTGGCCTGCACCCGACTGGGCGGCAGGGATGTGCAGCACCTCAAGCCCGGAGCCGGGCAGCAGGTCTGGAATGCAGACAGGCCCCCGGCGAGCGCGAAGCGCGACCGCCTGCAAGGCTTCGAGCGTGGCGGCAATGCTGCGCGTGCTTGCAGTAGGGCGGACGCGCGCAGTCACCCAGCGGGCAGCGGCTGCAAGCTCGTCGGCCGAAAAGCCTTGTGGCAGTGCAGGTGTGAGCGTTTCTGCGCGCGGCATCAAGAACCCATCCTTGGCCCTTCAAGGGCTGGATCGCGGCCTTCAAGCCGCAGGAAGTCCTCCCGGTAGCGCTCGATCTTGGCCAGCATCCGGGAGCCGTCCGGGCCGAATGCGTAGCGCGCTGTCCGCTGGGCATAGTCATGCCAGTTCCGGCCCTCGTCTGCGGTGCGAATCGACGGCGCGCAGGCCTCAAGGACGGTGGCGATCTCATCCTGACCGTGCCCGGTGGCCCGCAGCCGCACGGCGATCATGGAGTCCACGCGCGACAGGTCGATCCCGTCGCCTTTGTGTCGCGCAGCGATGTCGCGGTAGTGCGACTCGTAGGCATTGGCAGGCGGCGCAGTGCGCGCAGCAGCAGGCATGGCAGGCCTCCGCTCTTGTGCCACGCGGACTTCCTCGTCGAGCTGGCGAGCAACGACACAGCTCAGTGCGTATGCCTTGTCGCATGTGCAGGCCACGGCGTGACGCAGCTCCACCACCGGGAAGGTTCCGTCCGGCCGCTGGTACTTCGGCGCAGGCGCACCCGGCTCCCATTTGCGGTTCTCGAATCCCGGCGCACGATGTGGGTGGATGCAGGCTTGCAGCTTCGGGTCGCCATACTGCTTGTTGAGGGCAACGATAAGGCGATTGCCCACGTCCTGATCGTCGGGGCGGCCCAACTTGGGCACGTTCAAGATGGCCTGCAACTTGCCCCGACTGGATTCCATCACCACCGCAGGCCGGTAGCCATCAGCGAGCATCTGGCGCAGGCTGGCATCGCTCAGGTCATCGACCAGCACATGGTGCATCCGCTCGCTGCGCGGCGTGTAGTACAGGTTCTCGCCGCGTGCATGGAAGCGCAACAGCTCCCGCATCCGGCGCTCCACCGCTGCTGCTTCCACGCCGTCCTTGCCACCCAGCACAAAGGCCTTGCGATGGTCAGCCGCCATCTTGATCGAGGTGAGTGTGTACCTGTCAGCACCGACGGCCGCGTGGTACTGCTCAAAGAGCTTCATCTGGGGCGTGCGCATTGCTTCCTCCCGTGCTGCCTTGCGTGCTTCCTTGGCCGCTTCCACCTGTACTTGCAGCTCGGGGTTGGCGATGCGGATGCCGTGCTCCGCAGCCAGCCGAACGCATGTGGCCTTGTATTCCTCAGAGCCAAACACAGAGACCTTGCCCCACTTGGCCGCGCCAAGCTGCAACGCTGCCAAGGTCGCCGCCTCGTCGTGCGCCTCCTGAACGTCGATGCGACGGCCGTGGTCGGTGAATGACACTTCCTCAGACACACCCCCCGCCGCCCCTTGGCGGCGGTATTCCACCGCACCGCCGACGATCTCGCCCGTGAAGGCACGGAGATCGCGCGGCAAAGCCTCGTTGTCTCCATCACCCTCAAGGCGCAGCGGCTCATGCCGGTGGTAGCGGTAGTCGCCCGCTTCCTCGGGGCTGAACCACTTAGCAAGCCAGTCGTGGTATTCCGGCCATGCGTCTCGGGCATCCCTCAGTGCCTTGGCTTCGCGCTGATGCCGTTCCCGGATTTCCAGTTCGACCTGCTTGGCCTCGGCAGCAGCAACGCTGCGCATGGCGTTCAGCAACTCCCCTTTCCCCTTCCAGTTCTGGGCGGCGATGGCTGCATTACGGACGGCTTTCTGTTCCTTGAACCGGGCCATTTCCTGCTTGTGGCGGTCGTCCTCTTCACGCAACTTGCGAGCTATCTCCGCACGGTGATATTTCGCGGCCGTGATGTAGTCATTCCATCCGGGCAGGTCTGGCCGCAACGGCTCTGGCTTGCGCTCGACCGCCACGACGGCGGTGGCCGCTGGCTCGAACGCACCAAGCCGCTTGGTGAGCTTGCCAAGACTGCACCAGTGGCCTGCC